>NZ_JBHXTG010000005.1:151696-185584 GCF_042677465.1 Kitasatospora sp. NPDC127111 | reverse complement strand
CCCCGTCATCACCCTCGACGCCCGACGCCGCGACAGCGCCAAGAGCGCCCTCATCACCCTCGTCGAGCACGCCCTCCTCGCCCGCCTCCGCTAACGCGCCACACGGGCCGGACAACAGCGGCCCACGGGCTCCTGGGGGAGTCCGTGGGCCGTGGCGCGAGTCCGTGGGCCGTGGCGTTCCTCCCGCTACTCGGTCGGCTCCAGCCCCGCCCGGATCAGGCCGTAGGTGTACGCGTCCTCCAGGGCCAGCCAGGAGGCGGCGATCACGTTGTCGGCCACCCCGACGGTGGACCAGCTGCCGGTGCCGTCGGTGGACTCGATCAGCACCCGCGTCTTGGACCCGGTGCCGTGCTGGCCCTCCAGGATGCGGACCTTGTAGTCCACCAGCTCCAGCTTGGCCAGCTGCGGGTAGATCCGCTCCAGCGCCGTCCGCAGCGCCTGGTCGAGGGCGTTGACCGGACCGTTGCCCTCGCCGGTGGCGATGCGGCGCTCGCCCCTGGCCCAGAGCTTGACGGTCGCCTCGTTGCCGGTGAAGCCTCCCCCGGCCTCCGGCCGGGAGGACTCCCCCGGCCCCTGCTCGCTGATGGTCCGCCAGGACTCCAGGGTGTAGAAGCGCTCGCGCTTGCCGCGCACCTCGTCCCGGAGCAGCAGCTCGAAGGAGGCGTCGGCGGACTCGTAGGTGTAGCCGAGGTTCTCCTGCTCCTTGACCCGCGCGACCACCCGGCCGGCCAGGTCCCGGTCGGCGGAGAGGTCGTAGCCCAGCTCCTTGCCCTTGAGTTCGACCGAGGCGCGGCCGGCCATGTCGGAGACCAGCATCCGCATGGTGTTGCCGACGGTCTCCGGGTCGATGTGCTGGTACAGGTCCGGGTCGACCTTGATCGCGGAGGCGTGCAGGCCGGCCTTGTGCGCGAAGGCGGAGTAGCCGACGTACGGCTGGTGGGTGGAGGGGGCCAGGTTGACCAGCTCGGCGATGGCGTGCGAGATCCGGGTCATCTCGGCCAGGCTGCCGGGCGGCAGCACCCGGCGGTCGTACTTGATCTCCAGCGCGCCGACCACCGGGAACAGGTTGGCGTTGCCGACCCGCTCGCCGTAGCCGTTGGCGGTGCACTGGACGTGGGTGGCGCCGGCGTCCACCGCGGCCAGGGTGTTGGCCACCGCGCAGCCGGTGTCGTCCTGGGCGTGGATGCCGAGCCGGGCGCCGGTCGCGGCGAGCACCTCGGCGACGATCTCGCGGACGCCGCCCGGCAGCATCCCGCCGTTGGTGTCGCAGAGCACGACGACGTCGGCGCCGGCCTCGTGCGCGGCCCGCACCACGCTCAGCGCGTACGCGCGGTTGGCCTGGTAGCCGTCGAAGAAGTGCTCGCAGTCGATGAAGACCCGGCGGCCCTGCGAACGCAGGAACGCGACGCTGTCCCGGACCATCTCCAGGTTCTCGTCCAGGGTGGTGCGCAGCGCCAGCTCCACGTGCCGGTCGTGGGACTTGGCGACGAGGGTGATCACCGGTGCGCCGGAGTTGACCAGCGCGACCAGCTGCGGGTCGTCCGCGGCCTTCCCGCCGGCCCTCCGGGTGGCACCGAAGGCGACCAGCTGCGCGTGCTTGAGGTCGAGTTCGGCGGCGGCGCGGGCGAAGAACTCGGTGTCGCGCGGGTTGGCCCCGGGCCAGCCGCCCTCGATGAAGCCCACCCCGAACTCGTCCAGGTGCCGGGCGATGGCCAGCTTGTCGGCCACCGTCAGGTTGATGCCCTCCCGCTGCGCGCCGTCGCGCAGGGTGGTGTCGAACACGTGGAAGCTGTCGTCGGTTCGGCTGACCTCGGTCATGGCCCTGGGTACTCCGTTTCGGGGAGGATCGGTACTGCTCTGCCGGTTTCTCACTCCGGCTCCACTGTCCAGCATCCCGCGCGCGTCCCGGTGTCTCCGAGCTCCTTGTGGGGGCCCGGCCGGTCCGGGGGCTCCGTCCTGGGGCGGTGCCCAAAACGAAAAAGACCCCTCGCGGGTGCGAGAGGTCTGCGCGCGGGTCTGGACGCTGGTGGTCGCCTCCGCATCGGGTCCTGCGGAAGCGGTCACTGCGGACCGGCGCGCCTGCTGCTAATCATCAGCGAAAGCGAGGACACGCTGGCAGTCTGGCACATGCCCCGCCGCCCGGCCCGGCCGTCTCGGCATCCGAAACGGCGCAGGCCGGGGGCGGTGCGGAATCAGACGATCTTGTGCAGCCAGCCGTGGGTGTCGGCGGCCTGGCCGCCCTGGATGGCGAGCAGGGCCTGGCGCAGCTCCATGGTGACCGGGCCGGGCTCGCCGGTGCCGACGGTCCAGTCACCGCCGGCCGACTTGACCGAGCCGACCGGGGTGATGACGGCGGCGGTGCCACAGGCGAAGACCTCGGTGAGGGTGCCGTCGGCGTTGCCCTGCTTCCACTCGGCGGTGGAGATCCTGCGCTCCTCGACGGCGTAGCCGAGGTCGGCGGCCAGGCTCAGCAGCGAGTCGCGGGTGATGCCGGGCAGCAGCGCGCCGGAGAGCTCGGGGGTGACGATCTTCGCGTCCTTGCCCTCGCCGAAGACGAAGTAGAGGTTCATGCCGCCCATCTCCTCGATCCACCGGTGCTCGGCGGCGTCGAGCCAGACGACCTGGTCGCAGCCCTTGGCGGCGGCCTCGGCCTGGGCGACCAGGGAGGCGGCGTAGTTGCCGGCGCACTTGGCGGCACCGGTGCCGCCGGGCGCGGCGCGGACGTAGTCCTCGGAGAGCCAGACCGAGACCGGCTTGACGCCACCGGGGAAGTAGGCGCCGGCCGGCGAGGCGATGATCATGAAGAGGTAGGAGTTGGACGGGCGGACACCCAGGCCGACCTCGGTGGCGAACATGAACGGCCGCAGGTAGAGGCTCTGCTCCGGCTCGTTCGGGACCCAGTTCTGCTCCTGCTGGACCAGCAGCTCGACCGCCTCGACGAAGGTCTCGACCGGCAGCTCCGGCATCGCCAGGCGGCGGGCGGAGGCCTGGAAGCGGGCGGCGTTGGCCTCCGGGCGGAAGGTCGCGATGGAGCCGTCGGCCTGGCGGTAGGCCTTGAGGCCCTCGAAGATCGCCTGGCCGTAGTGGAGCGTCATGTTGGCCGGGTCCATCTCGATCGGCGCGTACGGCGCCAGCTGGGCGTCGTGCCAGCCCAGGCCCTCGGTCCAGCGGATGGTGACCATGTGGTCGGTGAAGACGCGCCCGAAGCCGGGGTTGGTCAGCCGTGCCTCGCGCTCCGCGTCGGACAGCGGGTGGGCGGAGGGCTTGAGGTCGAACGTGATGGGCGCCTGGGTGGGCGTGCTCATGGCTGTATGTCCTTCACCGTGGGGTAGGTCCGGGCCGCCTCCGTCGGGTGAACGTTTCGGCGATCGAACGCCGGAACGAACGCACGACGGCACGGCCCACTGTCGATACTCGCATCCAGAGGGCCGTGCCGAACAGTTGCCGGCTCCTTGGGGAGCTGCAAGCTGCGGTTATGCGGTCCGGCCCGTCGGCCGGAACACGTTGTGTCGGTTCCGGCCCGCCAGCCGGAGCACCACTCGTCGGTTCCGGCCCGCTAGCCGGAGCACCACTCGTTGGTTCCGGCCCGCTAGCCGGATACTCGGGCGGCGAGCGCGTCGCCGACCTGCGAGGTGGTCCGGGTGCCGGACCGCTCGGCCAGGTCCGCGGCGACCGCGGCCTCGACCTTGGCGGCCTCGGCGGCGAAGCCGAGGTGGTCCAGCAGCATGGCGACCGAGAGCACCGTGGCGGTCGGGTCGGCCTTGCCCTGGCCGGCGATGTCCGGCGCCGAGCCGTGCACGGGCTCGAACATCGACGGGAACTCGCCGCTCGGGTTGATGTTGCCGCTGGCCGCCAGGCCGATGCCGCCGGTGACGGCCGCGGCCAGGTCGGTCAGGATGTCGCCGAACAGGTTGTCGGTGACGATCACGTCGAACCGCTCGGGCTGGGTGACGAAGAAGATGGTCGCCGCGTCGACGTGCAGGTAGTCGGTGGTGACCTCGGGGAACTCCCGGCCGACCTGCTCGAAGATCCGGGTCCACAGGTGGCCCGCGTGGACCAGCACGTTGTTCTTGTGGACCAGGGTGAGCTTCTTGCGCGGGCGCGCCTGGGCCCGGCGGTAGGCGTCCCGGACGACCCGCTCGATGCCGTACGCGGTGTTGAGGCTGACCTCGGTGGCCACCTCGTGCTCGGTCCCGGTGCGCAGCGTGCCGCCGTTGCCGACGTACGGGCCCTCGGTGCCCTCGCGGACGACCACGAAGTCGATGGCCGGCTCGCCGGCCAGCGGGGACTTCACGCCGGGGAAGAGCCGGCCCGGCCGCAGGTTGATGTGGTGGTCGAAGGCGAACCGCAGCTTCAGCAGCAGCCCGCGCTCCAGCACGCCGGACGGCACGCTCGGGTCGCCGATGGCGCCGAGCAGGATCGCGTCGTGGGCCTTGAGCTCCGCCAGCACGCTGTCCGGCAGCGTCTCGCCGGTGCGGTGGTAGCGCCGGGCGCCGAGGTCGTACTCGGTGGTCTCCAGCTTCACGTCGGCGGGCAGCGCGGCGCCAAGGACCTTGAGGCCTTCGGCCACCACTTCCTGGCCGATGCCGTCACCGGGGACAACTGCGAGACGAATGGTGCGAGACATGGTCGGACCCTACTCCGGTGTCCCAGGGGCTGACACCTGGCGTCCACCATCCGGACGGAAGCCACCGCAGCCGATCCAAGTCCTCCGCGGCACGGCCGGACACCGGGGGGCGCGGCCAGTCGAGGTCGTCCTCGTCCATGGGGCCACGGTGCCAGTGGGGGCGGGGTGGATGCCAGACACGCCACTCCCACGAGGGAGCGCGTGCGCCGGAGTCCGCGCCGGGGGCGCGCTTATGCTCGCGGGCATCCGGATCCGGCATTGCTCGCAGAACGGGGCAGATCACCATGGGCGTGCGGTGGCGGGAGGTGCGGGTCTGCGGGGTGGGGGGAGGCGCGGGGATGGCGGCGTACGCGGTGGCGGCGGCGCTGCGCGGGGCGTGGCCGCCGGGGGCGGCGGACACGGCGGTTCCGTTCCACGCCCACCTGTGGGACCTCGCGCACGGGCGCTCCCCCGGCGACCTGCTGTTCAACTGGAACAGCGGGTACGGGGCGCCGTTCCTGGCCGACTTCTTCGCCCACCTCATGAACCCGTTCTCCTGGGCCACCGTCCTGCTGCCGCGCGACCAGGGGCAGTGCGCGGTGTTCCTGGTGGCCCTGTTCAGCATCGGCCTCGGCACCGCGCTGATGACCCACGCGCTGGGCCGGCTGCACGCCGGGCCGCACTGGCTGCGGGCGCTCGTCGCCGTCGGCTACGGGCTGTGCGCCTGGGTGCCGACCGTCGGCGGCGCCGCCCCGATGTGGCTCTGGGGCCTCGTCTCGCTGCCCCTGCTCGTCCTGGCCGGCGACTGGTGCCTGCACGAGCGGCGCTGGGCGACGGCCGCCCTGTGCGTCGCCGCCGCCTGGGCCGGCAACCTCTACACCGCGGCGATGGCCACCATCACGGCCGGCCTGGTCCTCGCCGTCCGGATGCTGGCCGTCCGACGGCCGTTCCGGGCCCTGGTCCGGGTGACCGGCCGGGCCGTCACCGCCGCCACCGCCGGAGTCCTGCTCGCCGCGCCCGTGCTGTTCGTCGCCGTCCGGGCCGCGCAGGAGGCCCAGCCGGAGTCCCCGGTGCAGCCGCTCGGCCCGTCCGGGCTCGGCGGCCACCTCGCCCGGCTGCTGCCCGGCACCCACGGCGGGCCGCCCGTCCCGGACGTCTCGATCGGCCTGCTCGGCCTGCTGCTGGTCGCCGGGCTGCCGTTCAACCGCCGGGTGCGGGCCCGCGAACGGATCGTCTGGTGCGGGCTGCTGGCGCTGGTGGTGCTCAGCTTCGTCTGGACGCCGACCGTCCTGGTCTGGCACGGCCTGGCGATCCCGGCCGGCGGCCCGTACCGGGTCGCCTTCGTGCTCAGCGGCCTGCTGGTACTGGCCGGCTGGGTCTCGCTGGCGCACCGGCCGGACACCGTGACCCTGGCCGGCGGGGCCGCCGTGGTGCTGGCGGTCGCCCTCGTCGCCGCCGGCCAGCGTTCGGTCCGGGCCTCCACCTGGGTGCTGCTCACCGTGGGGGGCGCCGTCCTGCTCGCCGCGCTGTGGACCCTGGAGCACCGGCACGCCGACCGCCGGGCCGGCGCCGCGGCGACCGCCGTTCTGGGCTGCGCGGTGTTCGGCGGCGCCGTCTGGTCCACCTACGCGGCGCTCGGTGCCCCGACCGCCGGCACGGTCGCCGGGGCCCCCGTCCGGGCCGGGTACGCCGTCCTGCGGCAGGCCGCCGAGTGGCCGCGCGCCCGCACCGACCCCGGCCCGCACGCCTTCACCCCGAACGACCCGCTGCTGCTCGACGGCCAGGGCGGCGGCTACTCCAGCGGCTACCTGCCCACCGTCACCGCGTATCTGCTGCACGACCTCGGCGCGGGCTGGACGGCCGGCGGCCGGCAGACCGCCGGCGCCACCGACCCGGTCGGGCAGGCGCTGTTCGCCGTCCACGCCCACCTCGACGACGGGCCGCCGCCGGACGGCTTCACGGCCGTCCGGGCCGCCGCGCCCCCGCTGGTCACCGTGCTGCGGCCGGGGGCGGGGACGGACACCTCCTCGGTCTGGTCCCGGCAGGAGTCGCTGCTCGGCGAGCGGGTGTACGACGTGCCCGGGCCCGTCCCGGCCGGCGGCCCGGCGCCCATCGCGCACGGCAGCAGCGGCTGGTCCGTGCCCGCCACCCCGGCCGGTACGGAGGGCACCGCGTTCACCGCGGCCTGCACGCCGGGCGGCACGGCGTACTTCCACGGGGTCTGGTTCAACGGCACGGTGAGCGGCCTCGGCACCACCTACCGCAGCGACGGCGCGCAGCCCACCACCGCGGTCCCGATCCACCGGCTCGGGGTGGTCCCCGCCGACGGCGTGGTCCGGGTGGTGCTGCGCGCGGACGCCGTCACCCAGGTGCCGGCCCGGCCGGTCGGCTGCCTGCGGCCCGGCGCGCTGGACGCCGCCGTCACCCGGCTCACCGCCACCGGCGCCACCCGGATCGGCGCCGGCGGCCACGGCCTCGCCGCCGACCTGCCGACGGGCAGCACCGGGACGGCCCTGCTCTCCGTCCCGGCCACCACCGGCTGGACCTGCTCGGCCGGCGGCGGGCCGTACGCGGCGCCGCGGTCCGTGCTGGGCATGATCGGCGTGCCGCTCGGCTCCGGCGCCGACCGGATCAACTGCTCCTTCCGGCCGCCCGGCCTCACCGAGGGCCTCACCCTGGCGCTCGCCTCGGCCGCCGCCACCGCCCTCGCCGCCGTCTTCGGCCGCCTCCGCCACCGGCCGACCCGCACCCCGCGCCGCCTCCGCCGCGCGGCCGCGGAGCGGGCCTGGCGGGAGGAGTGGCGGCCCCCGGGCGGCACGTGGGGGTGGAGGTCCCGCTAGGGCCTCCGCGATGAGGGCGCGGAACGGCACGGAGCCGCCGCCCCGGGCGGGGGCGGCGGCTCCTCGGGTGCGGGGCGGCGTCAGGGCAGGGTGAGGATCTCGCCCCGGTGGTCGTCGCGGTTGAAGTGGTGCAGCAACAGCAGCTTGGACCGGTCGGCGTCGGCGCGGTGGACGTCGAGGACGGTGCCCGGCGGGAGGGCGGCGGCCATCGCGGTGGGGCCGCCCGGGCCGGTGCGGATGTCCACGGCGGGGTGCAGCACGTCGACGGCGAGGGTGGGCCGGACGCCGCGCAGGCCGACCGCCGAGAAGGCCTCGGCCGGGTCGGGCTTGCCCGTGGTCGCGACGCCGGTCCAGAGGCCGTAGCGGACGGTGCTGTGGCCCGCCCTCACGCCCGGGAGGGCGGCGATCCGGACCGGCAGCACCAGCACGTCGCTGTCCAGCAGCGCCGTGTCGGTGTCGCCCCAGCGGGCGTTGAGCGGCTGGACGTCCAGCTCGGTGCCGGTCCGGGCGTCCAGCGTGCGGGCCACCAGGACGTCGCTGCCGCGCTGCCGGTCGGCCTTCACCAGGACGTCCGTCGTGCCGTCCCCGTCGGTGTCCAGCGAGGCCCGGACGCCGAAGACCCCCACCGGGGTGGTGGCGGGGGCCCAGACCTGGGCGGCGAGGTAGAGCATCCCCTGTCCGTCGGCGACGGCCGGGGCGTCCGAGGCGGCGCCGACCGCGCGCAGGTTGGCGGCCCGGTCGCCGGGGCGTTCGACGCAGACGTCCTGCGGGGCCTGCGGCTCGGTGCTGTCCTCGGGGACGATGCCCGCGCCGGGGCCGACCGCCGCACCGCTGTTCGGCGGGCAGTCGGGCCAGCGGGCGCCCTCGCCGCCGAGCGCGAAGGCGCTGAGCAGCCCGGGCCGTTCGGCCGGCGCGGGGGTGCCGCCGAGGGTGATCAGCGCGTTGGAGCGGCCGAGGCGGATCGGGCTGGCCGCGGTGAGGTCGGAGGCCGGCCGCGGGGCGGCCAGCACCGGGACCCGCAGCGCGGGCAGGTCCTGGTCCGGCTCGGGGGTGAGCAGCAGCCGGCCGGAGAGCTCGCCGCGGTAGCTGCGGGCCTTGCCGCCCTGGAGGGTGGCGATGGTCGGGTCGGGGGCGCGGCCGAGTTGCCCGGGGACGGCGAGCGTGATCCGGACCCGGGCGGTGCCGCCGGCCGGCACCTCGACCCGGTCGGGGGCGATCTCGTAGCGGGCGCCGGGGAGTTCGGTGGCGGCCGCGTAGCCGGTGCGGTACGTGACGGCCGTGCCGGAGAGGTTGCGGACCTCGACCTCGCGGGTGGCGGTGAACGCCCCGCCGACCGCGACCGGGCCGAAGGAGACGCCGACGCTGCCCTCGACCGCGCCCTCGCCGGCCGCGTAGGCCACGGCGGGGGTGCGGACGGCGGCGTCGACCCGGGCCCGTCCGGCGCCGGTGCGTTCGGGGCCGTAGACCGGGCCGGTGCCGCCGTCGCCGAGCCAGGTGTCCCCGGCCGTGTTCATCAGCGCGGCCTTGAGCTGCTCGACCGTCCAGTCGGGGTGGGCGGCGCGGACCAGGGCGGCCAGACCGGCCACGTGCGGGGTGGCCATCGAGGTGCCGTCCTCGCGCTGGCCCCCGCCGCCGCTGCCGGCCTTGGCGGACCAGATGGTCTCGCCGGGCGCGGCCAGGTCGGGCTTGACCACGCCGGGCACCCCGATGCCGCGCGAGGTGAAGTCGGTGAGGGTGTCGGTGCGTTGCGGCTGGTCCTGGGGGACGACGCCGTGCAGCGGGTTGCCGGGCACGGCGAGCCGGACGTCGACCGGGCCGGAGGCCGCGCCCTGGCGCAGCCGTTCGCCGTCGGCGTGGGCGAGCAGGGCGACCGGGATGCGGTCGTTGCCGGCGATCTCGGCGAGGTGGTCGTCGTCGGCGGCGAGCAGGGCGCCGACGGCGCCGGCGTCGGCGGCGTGGTCGGCGCGCGGGCCGGAGCCGCAGGCGCGTTCGGACTCGCGGGTGCGCCAGGCGAGTACGGCGATCTTGCCGGTGAGCCGTTGCCGGTCGGCCTCGGTGAAGGCGGCGCAGCCGTCGGACTGGTCGGCGGGCAGCGCGAGCCGGCCGCTCACCTCGGCGGTGGACCAGCCCTGGTAGCGGCCGCTCCAGTGGGCCGGGACGGTGGCGGCGAGCGGCTCGGGGGCGAGCACGGTGATGCCGTCGGCGTCGCTGTGCGGGTCGACGGAGGCGGCGACGGCGAGGGCCCGGGCGGCGGTGCCGGGGCTGCCGCCGATGCCGTAGACGTCGCCCTCGTTGCCGGCCGCGGCGACCACCACGGTGCCCAGGGCGGAGAGCCGGTCGACGGCGAGGGCGTCGGCGTCGTCGGGCGAGCCGAAGCGGCTGCCGAGCGAGAGGTTGACGACGTCGAGCCGGTCGCCGAGGTCGCCGTCGCCGTCCGGGTCGGCGGCGACGTCGAGGGCCTGGGCGAGCTGGTCGGTGGAGCCGTCGCAGCCGAACACCCGGATCGCGTAGAGCTGGGCGCCGGGTGCGGCGCCCGGGCCGACCTTGAAGCCGGCCGGGTCGAGGCCGGGCCGGTAGGGGCCGGTGTACGGGTGCCCGTCGGTGGTGACGCCGAGCCCGGCGGCGGTGCCGGCGACGTGCGTGCCGTGGCCGTTGAGCGCGCAGTCGATCGGGTTGTCGTCGGGGTGCGGGTCGGGCTGGTAGTTCGGGGCGGACGGGTCCGGGTTGTAGTCGTCGCCGACCAGGTCGCGGCCGCCCACCACCTTGGCGGTGGGGAAGACGCCGGCGGGCGCGGGCTTGGCGCCGTCGACCGCCTTGAACGCCTCCTCGGTACCGGGGCCGCCGAAGTCGGCGTGGGTGTAGTCGATGCCGCTGTCGATGACGCCGATCCGGACGCCCTGGCCGGTGTTGCCGCCGGCGTCGGCCGAGGCGCCGGCCCAGACCCGGGGCGCGCCGGTCAGCGGGACGGAGTGGGCGTTGTCCCGCTGCTTGCGGACGATCGGGTGGACGGCCCGGACGCCGGGCAGCGCGCGCAGGGCGGGCAGCCGGTCGGCGGGCACGGTGACGGCGAGGCCGGTGAGCAGGGTGCGGGTGCGGTAGAGCTCGCGGGCGGTGGGCGCCGCGCCGTGGACGGCGGCGGCCAGCCGGTCGAGCGCGTCGGAGGCCCGCGACCGCTGCCCGGCCCCGGCCTGCGCGGCCTCCCGGCGGACGGCCTCCGGGGAGCGCTGGGCCCGCCGCGCCTCGGCGGCCGCCCGCCGCCAGGCCGGTCCGGCGGCCTCGGTGGTGAGCTCCAGCAGGACGGAGGCCGGACGGTCGGGCGGAACCGTCGGCGGGCTTCCGGCCGCCGGGGCCGCGCCGAGCAGCGCGGGTCCGGTCAGCAGGGCGAAGGTGAGTCCGATCCGGGCGATCGGACGACGGACGGGTGGCTGACGCACTGGGCCCTCTCCCCCGGCGAGGGGGACTGATCCGCACGCCGTGTCGCTGACGCCCGCCCGCGCGGACGTCGATCACCCCTCCGGGGCCCCACTTATAGGAGACCTCGCCGGGGAGTGCGAGCAACGTCCCTCCAACGGGCGTCACTTGCACTCCGGTGGGTGACGGGCACTCAGTCCGTTCGGCCCATTCGGCGGATGAACGCCACCGCCCGGAGGCGGACCCGTAGGAAGGCCGGAGTGAGCATCAGAGGTGGCCGGTCACGCCGCCGTTGTCGCGGCGGTCCAGCGAGCGCTGCAGGGCGGCGGCCGCGAAGGGGTTCCGCTCGGTCGCGCGGCGGCGGCGCGGGGTGCGGGCGGGGGTGGCGGCGGGGGCGGGGGTGGCGTGACGGTCTGCGGTGGGGGGCATACCGGGCTCCTTGGATCGAATGCGTCGTGACGGCCACGAAGAGATCGTGACGGCGCACGGAAGAGGTGGGGAGAGAGGTACGCCGGGCGGGGATCGCCTGCCCTTCGGCGCGTACGGGCGCACACGGGCCGCACGCCCTGGCTACAGGGGCGGCACACCGTATGGCTCTTCCACGGTACGACCAGTGCCCTGCCGTGTCTGCACGAATACTTGGATTTCCTAGTATCTGAGACGGGACTCACCCGGAGGCACGCAGCAGGGCCCGGACCGCCGGTGGAAACCGGTGGTCCGGGCCCTGCTGGAAGAGCTGTCGCCGGGTGCTGCGGCCGCGCTCAGGCGCCCAGGTCGACCGAACGGGCGAAGCGGGCGCCGATCTCCGCGGCGATGGTGGACAGCACGTCCTGCGGGATCTGGCTGTCCACGGTGATGGAGGCCAGCGCGCCGCTGCCGTCACGGGCGACCTGCATGCCCGCGATGTTGATGCCGGCGTCGCCGAGGTGGCGGCCGAGGACGCCGACCACGCCCGGGCGGTCCTCGTACTTGAAGAACGCCATGTGGTCGGTGAGCGCGACGTCCACGTCGAAGGCGTCCACGCCGACGATCTTCTGGGTCTGCTTCGGCCCGGCCAGGGTGCCGGAGATGGCGATCTCGCCGCCGTCGGCCAGGGTGCCGCGGACGGTGATCACGTTGCGGTGCTCGGGGCTCTCGCTGGAGGTGGTCAGGCGCACCTCGACGCCGCGCTCCTGGGCGAACAGCGGGGCGTTGACGTAGGACACCGTCTCCGCCACCACGTCCTCGAACACGCCCTTGAGGGCGGACAGTTCGAGCACCTTGACGTCGTGCTGGGTGATCTCGCCGCGGACCTCGACGTCCAGCCGGACGGCCACCTCGCCGGCCAGCGCGGTGAAGATCCGGCCGAGCTTCTCCGCCAGCGGCAGGCCCGGGCGGACGTCCTCGGCGATCACGCCGCCCTGGACGTTGACCGCGTCCGGGACGAGCTCGCCGGCCAGCGCCAGGCGCACCGACTTGGCGACCGCGATGCCGGCCTTCTCCTGCGCCTCGTCGGTGGAGGCGCCCAGGTGCGGGGTGGCGACCACGTTGTCGAAGGCGAACAGCGGGGAGTCGGTGCACGGCTCCTTGGCGTAGACGTCCAGGCCGGCGCCGGCCACCCGGCCGTCGCGCAGGGCGCTGGCGAGCGCGGCCTCGTCCACGATGCCGCCGCGGGCGGCGTTGACGATGCGGACGGTCGGCTTGACCTTGTGCAGCGCCTCGTCGCCGATCAGGCCGATGGTCTCCGGGGTCTTCGGGAGGTGGACGGTGATGAAGTCCGAGACCTCCAGCAGCTCCTCCAGCGAGACCAGCTTGACCCCCATCTGCGCGGCGCGCGCGGCCTGGATGTAGGGGTCGTACGCGACGATCTTCATGCCGAAGGCGGACATCCGCTGGGCGACCAGCACGCCGATCCGGCCGAGGCCGACGACGCCGAGGGTCTTCTCGCTCAGCTCGACGCCGGTGTACTTGTTGCGCTTCCACTCGCCCTGCTTCAGCGCGGCGTTGGCGGGCGCGATGTTGCGGGCGACCGAGATCAGCAGGCCGCAGGCCAGCTCGGCGGCGGTGACGATGTTGGAGGTCGGCGCGTTGACGACCATGACGCCGGCCTTGGTGGCGGCGGACACGTCCACGTTGTCCAGGCCGACGCCGGCCCGGGCGACCACCTTGAGCTTGCGGGCGGCGGCCAGCGCCTCCGCGTCCACCTTGGTGGCGGACCGGATCAGGATGGCGTCCACGTCGGCGATCGCGGTCAGCAGCTCGGTGCGGTCGGCGCCGTTGCAGTGGCGGATCTCGAAATCGGGACCGAGGGCGTCGACGGTTGCGGGCGACAGCTCCTCGGCGATCAGAACGACGCCGGATTTCACAGTTGTAGCAGTGCTCACGACAGTGTGTCCTTAACTGTCCGGTTCTCCCCGGCACGAAGGTGGCGTGGACCCCGGGGGAAGGTGGCATGCCGCGTAGGTAGACGCACGACGCTGTGAGCCTGACGCGCACTCGGAAGTGTATCGACGGGCCGGGTGCCAGGCTGCTCCCGTCCGGCGAAATCACCCGGACGGGAGCAGCCTAGTTGTACAAGGGCCCTTCAGAATCGGGAAAGGCCCCACGAAATCGGGCAGGGCGGACCCGCTGGGGCTCAGGCCTCTTCCTTGACCCAGCTCATCAGCTTGCGGAGCTCCTTGCCGGTGGTCTCCAGCAGGTGGTCCTCGTCGGCCTTCTTGTACTCGTTGTACTTGGGCAGGCCGGCCTTGTACTCGGCGATCCAGGTCTTGGCGAAGGTGCCGTCCTGGATCTCGGCGAGGACCTTCTTCATCTCGGCCTTGGTGGCGTCGGTGATGATGCGCGGACCGGTGACGTAGTCGCCCCACTCGGCGGTCTCGGAGACCGACCAGCGCATCTTCTCCAGGCCGCCCTCGTACATCAGGTCGACGATGAGCTTCAGCTCGTGCAGGCACTCGAAGTAGGCGATCTCCGGCTGGTAGCCGGCCTCGACCAGGGTCTCGAACCCGGCCTTCACCAGGGCGGCGGTGCCACCGCAGAGGACGGCCTGCTCGCCGAACAGGTCGGTCTCGGTCTCCTCGGTGAAGGTGGTCTTGATGACGCCGGCCTTGGTCGCGCCCAGGCCCTTGGCGTAGGACAGCGCCAGCTCGAAGGCCTTGCCGGAGGCGTCCTGCTCGACCGCGACGATCGCGGGGACGCCGCGGCCCTCCTCGTACTGGCGGCGGACCAGGTGGCCCGGGCCCTTCGGGGCGACCATGCAGACGTCGACGTCGGCCGGCGGCTTGATGAAGCCGTAGCGGATGTTCAGGCCGTGGCCGAAGAACAGGGCGTCGCCGGCCTTCAGGTGCGGGGCGATGTCGGCCTCGTAGACGTCGGCCTGGATCGGGTCCGGCACCAGGATCATGATGACGTCGGCCTCGGCCGCCGCCTCGGCGGGGGTGACGACGCGCAGGCCGGCCTCCTCGGCCTTCTGGCGCGACTTGGACTCCGGCTTCAGGCCGACCCGGACGTCCGCGCCCGAGTCACGCAGGGACAGCGCGTGGGCGTGGCCCTGGCTGCCGTAGCCGATGACCGCGACCTTGCGGCCCTGGATGATGGACAGGTCGGCGTCGTCTTCGTAGAACAGCTCGGCCACGGGGGCACATCTCCTTGCGTGATGGTGGTGCCGGGTACTGCGTTTCCTACGGTACGTGGACCCGGCGGTGGGGTGGGGCGGTGCTTCAGGGGGTGAGACGCGTCAGGCGCTGCGGTCGAGGGCGCGCAGCGAGCGGTCGGTGATCGACCGGGCGCCGCGCCCGATGGCGACCAGGCCGGACTGGACCAGCTCCTTGATGCCGTACGGCTCCAGCATCCGGAGCATCGCCTCCAGCTTGTCCGAGCTGCCGGTGGCCTCGATGGTCACCGCGTCCGGGGACACGTCCACGGTCTTGGCGCGGAACAGCTGGACGATCTCGACGATCTGCGACCGGGTCTCGTTGTCGGCGCGGACCTTCACCAGGACCAGTTCCCGCTGGATCGCAGCGGACTGGTCGAGCTCGACGATCTTTATCACGTTGACGAGCTTGTTGAGCTGCTTCGTGACCTGCTCCAGCGGGAGGTCCTCGACGTTGACCACGATGGTCATCCGGGAGATGTCCGGGTGCTCCGTCGGGCCGACGGCGAGGGAGTCGATGTTGAAGCCCCGACGGGAGAACAGCGAGGCGATGCGGGCGAGCACGCCGGGCTTGTTCTCGACCAGGACGGAGAGGGTGTGCTTGGACATGTGTCTCTGTTTCCTCGGTCGTTGAATCGGGGCCGTCAGTCGGTGTCGTCGCCGAAGTCGGGACGGACGCCCTTGGCGAACTGGATCTCGTCGTTGCTGGTGCCGGCCGCGACCATCGGCCAGACCATGGCGTCCTGGTGGACGATGAAGTCGATGACCACCGGGCGGTCGTTGATCTCCATCGCCTGCTTGATCACCGCGTCCAGGTCCTCCGGGCGCTCGCAGCGCAGGCCCACGCAGCCCATCGCCTCGGAGAGCATGACGAAGTCGGGGATCCGGGTGCCCTGGGCCGGCGGCTCGATGCCGTCGTGGTCCGGGCCGGAGTGCAGCACGGTGTTGGAGTAGCGCTGGTTGTAGAACAGGGTCTGCCACTGGCGGACCATGCCCAGCGAGCCGTTGTTGATGACCGCGACCTTGATCGGGATACCGTTCAGGGCGCAGGTGACCAGCTCCTGGTTGGTCATCTGGAAGCAGCCGTCGCCGTCGATCGCCCAGACCACGGCCTCCGGCCGGCCCGCCTTGGCGCCCATGGCGGCCGGGACGGCGTAGCCCATGGTGCCCGCGCCGCCCGAGTTGAGCCAGGTGGCCGGCTTCTCGAACTGGATGAACTGCGAGCTCCACATCTGGTGCTGCCCGACGCCCGCGGCGTAGATCGCGTCCGGGCCGACCAGCTGGCCGATCCGCTCGATGACCTGCTGCGGGGAGAGCTCCCCGGCCGGGGCCGGCTCGTAGCCCAGCGGGTAGGTCTTCTTCCACTCGTTGAGCTTGACCCACCAGTCCGCGTAGTCGCCCTTGTGGCCGGCGTCGTACTCGGCCTGGACGGCGACGATCAGGTCGGCCAGCACCTCGCGGGCGTCACCGACGATCGGCACGTCGGCCGGGCGGTTCTTGCCGATCTCGGCCGGGTCGATGTCGGCGTGGACGACCTTGGCGCCCGGGGCGAAGCTGTCCAGCTTGCCGGTGACGCGGTCGTCGAAGCGGGCGCCGAGGGTGAACAGCAGGTCCGACTTCTGCAGCGCGGTGACCGCCGGGACGGAGCCGTGCATGCCGGGCATGCCCAGGTGCTGCGGGTGGCTGTCGGGGAAGGCGCCGAGCGCCATCAGGGTGGTGACCACCGGCGCGCCGGTCAGCTCGGCGAGGATCCGCAGCTCGGCGGTGGCGCCGGCCTTGATCACGCCGCCGCCGACGTACAGCACCGGGCGCTTGGCGCTGACCAGCATCTTCGCGGCCTCGCGGATCTGCTTGGCGTGCGGCTTGGTGACCGGGCGGTAGCCGGGCAGCGAGGTGTCGACCGGCCAGCGGAAGGTGGTGGTGGCCTGCAGCGCGTCCTTGGCGATGTCGACCAGGACCGGGCCGGGGCGGCCGGTGGCGGCGATGTGGAAGGCCTCCGAGATCACCCGGGGGATCTCGGCCGGGTCGGTGACCAGGAAGTTGTGCTTGGTGATCGGCATCGTGATGCCGCAGATGTCCGCCTCCTGGAAGGCGTCGGTGCCGATCGCCTTGGAGGCGACCTGGCCGGTGATCGCGACGACCGGGACGGAGTCCATGTAGGCGTCGGCGATCGGGGTCACCAGGTTGGTCGCGCCCGGGCCGGAGGTGGCCATGCAGACGCCGACCTTGCCGGTGGCCTGGGCGTAGCCGGTGGCGGCGTGGCCGGCGCCCTGCTCGTGGCGGACCAGGATGTGGCGCACCTTGGTCGAGTCCATCAGCGGGTCGTACGCGGGAAGGATGGCCCCGCCCGGGATGCCGAAGACGGTGTCCGCGCCCACGGCCTCCAGCGAGCGGATGAGCGACTGGGCGCCGGTCATGGTCTCGACGACGTGCTGGGGAGCGGGAGCGTTGGCGGCCGGGGCGTCCCCGCGGCGGGGGGATGCGGCGTGCTCAGTCATCTGCCTGTCTCTTCTCGGATTTTGCCGGCCCGGTTGGTTGCGGGCCCCGGTGGTTCGAGGGTGGGGTCCCGGTGGTCGGGCCGATCGCCGGCTCTGCCCCAATCGTCCCCCGTTTTCTCCCGATTCGAGAGGTTCCTCCCGAATCGGGAGGTGCCCTCGTGATCGAGAGGGGATCGGGCGGTCGGGGCCAGTGGTCTTGCGGAGTGGAACAGTGTCAGTGCAACAAAAAACCCCTCGTGCCAAGGGCATGCGAGGGGTGGCGCGTCGGTCTCTCACGAGTCGGGCATGGCCCGCTCAGCCGACGCGCCCGCCAAGTACGAGAATTCGGGTGCGCATGGCAACGACCTTCCTCCCGTGCGGGGTCGACTGTCAAGCAGGTGGGACGACAGTCTCGCCATGCGGACCATGCCCGGGACCTGCCACGGCACGGTGTTCCGGCAGGTCGGAGGCCCCGTGGTGATGTACGACACGCCCCGCCGTGGACTCCCCGCGGCCACTCGTACGGGTGTCCGCGGCCAGGTACGCGCGGCGGGCCGAGAGCGGGCCGACCGGCCGCGGCAGCGGGTACACCCGGCGGACCAGGGCGCGGCGCAGCCGGGGCTCGTCCAGCGGCGGGGCGAAGGCCGAACCCTGGCCCTGCCGGCAGCCCAGCTCCTGCAGGACGGACACCTGGCGCGGCAGGTCCACCCCCTCCGCGGCGGTGACCAGGCCGAGATCCCGGCCGAGGCGCAGGGCGTGCCCGGCGAGCGTCCGGCCGAGCCCCGCGTCGCCGAGTTCCTGGACCAGCGTGCGGTCCAGCTTGAGCGCGTCGAAGGGCAACCGGGCCACGGCGCCGAGCGAGCCGCTGCCGGCCCCGAAGCCGGCCAGCGCGGTGGAGACGCCGAGCCGGCGCAGCGCGGCCAACCGGCGGCCGAGGTCGTCGGCCAGCCCGTCCGGGCCCATCCGGGCCACCTCGACCACCAGCTGGCCGGCCGGCAGCCCGGTGTCGCGCAGCGCCGCCACCACCGCCTCGTACATGCCGGGCGAGCAGAGCCGCTCGGCGGAGAGGCGGACCGAGACGGGTACCGGGGCCGGCCCGGAGCGGGTTCTGGCGGGCAGCCCGCGGCGCAGCGCGGCGGCGGTCACCGCCTCGTGGATCAGCCAGCGGGAGAACCGGGTGGCGGCGTCGCCGTGCTCGGCGGAGCGCAGGAACTCGGCGGGGGTCAGCAGCAGGCCCTGGGCCGAGCGCCAGCGGGCCTGGGCCTCGACGCCGGTGACGGTGCCGGTGGAGAGGTCCACCACGGGCTGGTGCAGCAGGGTGAAGCCGCCCTCGCGGACGGCGACCCGCAGCCGTTCCTCCAGCTCGGTCCGGCGCTCCAGGTCGGCCCGCATGGCCGGGGTGTAGAGCACCACCCGGCCCTTGCCCTCGGACTTGGCCCGGTACATCGCGAGGTCGGCGTTGCGCATCAGCTCGTCGGCGGCGGCCCTGGGGTCGGCGGCCGGACCGCGTTCGGGGGTGCCGAAGGCGATGCCGATGCTGGCGGCGACGGCGAGTTCGGCGCCGCCGATCCAGTACGGCTCGGAGAGCGCGACCCGGAGCCGCTCGGCGAGCTCCTGGACCTGGAGGCGGCCGAGCGGGCCGCAGACCAGGGCGGCGAACTCGTCCCCGCCGAACCGGGCCACGGTGTCCCCGCAGCGGACGGCGCCCTGGAGCCGCCGGGCGGCCTGCACCAGCAGTTCGTCGCCGACCTGGTGGCCGGCGCTGTCGTTGACCGCCTTGAAGCCGTCCAGGTCGAGGAAGAGCACCGCGATCCCGGCGCCCGCCGCGCCCTGCTGGCCGCGGGCGGCCAGCGCGCCGCGCAGCCGCTGGGCGAACAGCGCCCGGTTGGGCAGGTCGGTGAGCGGGTCGTGGAAGGCGTTGTGCTGCAACTGGGCCTGGAGCATCACGCGTTCGGTGACGTCCCGGCTGTTCAGGATCAGGCCGTCGCGGTACCGGTTGACGGTCGACTCGACGTGCAGCCATTCGCCGGTGCCGGAGCTGATCCGGCACTCCACCCGGGCCGCGGAGGGTTCCGCGGCGGAGCCCGGCGAGCGGTGCGCCAGCAGCCGGCCGCGGGCCAGGAAGCGGCGGACCTCCAGCAGCACCCGGTCCACGTCCTCGGGGTGGACGAGGTCCAGCAGGTTGCCGCCGACCAGTTCCTCCGGGTCCCGCCCGTAGACGCCGAGCGCCGCCGGGGAGACGTAGGAGAGCACGCCGTTGGCGCCGGCGATCATGATGACGTCGCTGGAGCCCTGCACCAGGGAGCGGAAGTGCGCCTCCTTGTGGGCGAGTTCCTGCGCGAGCGAGAGGTTGTCCAGCAGCATCACGCCCTGCCGCAGGATCAGCGCCAGGCCGACCGTGCAGGCGGCCGCGGCCACCACGCGGTCCAGCGGCCGCCCGCCGAGGGCGTTGTAGAGGATGCCGGCGGTGCAGACGGCGGCCGCCGCGTACGGGGTGAGGGCGCTGAAGGTGGTGGCGACCCGGCGGCGCGGCAGGCCGCCGGCCGAGGGGTGCTCGCGCAGCGGACGGCGCCAGCGCGGGGACCACGGCGCCCAGGCGAGCAGCAGGCTGCCGGCGAACCAGCCGGCGTCCAGCAGCTCTCCCGAGTGGTAGCTGCTGCGCAGTTCGGGGGAGGTGAAGAGGGCGTCGCAGAGCACCGTGACGGCGAGGCCGACCATCGCGGTGTGCACCGCGGCCCGGTTGCCGTCCCGACCCCCGAAGCGCAGCCCGACCACCAGGCTGACCAGCAGGATGTCCAGCACCGGGTAGGCCAGGTTGAGCGCGAGGCGCAGCGGGGAGCCGTCCTCGCCGGCGGCGATCCGGCCGAGCGCCAGGCTCCAGCTGAGGGTGAACAGCGAGCCGGCCACCAGCCAGCCGTCCAGCAGCAGGCAGAGCCAGCCGGCGGCGTTGCGCGGGCGCTGGGCGAGGACCAGCACGCCGGTGATGGCGAGCGGGGCGAAGAGCAGGAAGGCGTACTCGGCGAGCGAGTCCTGCGGCAGCGGGGTGCGTTCGACCAGCTCGTACCAGCCCCAGGTGCCGTTGCCGAAGGCGACCATCAGCGAGGAGAGGCCGAACAGCAGCCAGGCCGGGCGGGCGTGGCCGCCGACCGCGCAGCCGTACGCGAGACAGGACAGCGCGGCCGCGAGGGCGGCCGCGGCGAGGCCGAAGTCCCCCATGAAGATCGCGAGTTGGCGGGATCCCCAGCCGAGGGCCGCGCCCAGCGCGTAGGCCAGGCAGAGTCCGCCCAGGACTGCGCCGGGCAGGCTCCGGCTGTCGAGCAGCCGGCGGACCGGGCCGCGCCGGACGGCCTCGGACACGTCGGCGTCCGGTACGCCCGGCCGTCCGGCTCCGGGCAGCACCGCATCGGTGGAGCTCACTCGGCCTCTCCCCCTCCGGCCCGGGGCCTCGCGCCCCGGCCACGGGCCACCGGCCGCGCACCTGGTGGCCGTACGCGGTGACCTGGCGCCCCGTCAGGGCGGTGGCCCAGGGGGTGGGCGGCCTGCCGGCCGACGCACCGCACCGATGTTCCCAATCGGGACCCTACACCACTCCGGTCACTCAATGACACGCACACTCAACTTAGAGTAATGGCGCGGGGGTGGGGAATTGCACCCGATTCCGCCGGAACGGGCCGGTTGGCGGGGGCGCACGGGCGGGGGCACACGCGGCGCGCACGGGAGCACGCGAAGGCGCCCGGCGGTCGGCGACCGGTCCGGAGCGGGTGATCGGCGGGCCCGGCGGCGACGCTGCTCAGCGGCCCGCCGGCGCCAGGTCGTCCGGGAAGAGCCGCAACCGGTGGGCCAGCGCCGCCGCCTCGACCCGGCCGGCCACCGCGAGCTTGCCGAGGATGTTGGAGACGTGCACGCTCGCGGTCTTCGGCGAGATGTACAGCTCCTCCGCGATCTGCCGGTTGGTACGGCCCCGGGCGAGCAACCGGAGCACGTCCCGCTCACGGGGGGTGAGACCGAACGAGTCGCCGGCCGGAACCGGCTCGGCCGGGGCGGCGGCGCGTCCGGGGCGCGCGGAGAGCGCCAGACCGGCCCGCTCGGCCAGTGCGGCGATCTCGGCCAGCAACCGGCTGTCACCCCTTTCTCGCGCCAGTTCCCGGGCCTCGCGCAGCCGTTCGGCCCCGGCCTCGCGGTCGCCCGCCAGCACCTCGGCCTCGCCCGCCCGCAGCAGCGCCAGCGCCAGCGGGTACGGCAGCCCGGTCGGCCGCAGCACCTCGGCGGCCGCCGCCCAGTGCGCCGGGGTGTCCGCACCCTCGGCGCGGGCGAGTTCGGCCTCCACCATCCGGGCCCAGCCGTGGTGCACCGGGACGGTCGGGGTCAGCGCGGCGGCCGCGGCGGCGATCTTCGCCAGCACCTCGGGCCGGCCGGGCTCCATCGCGGGCAGACCGCGGTGGTCCGCCTCCACGCCCGCGCCGAGCGCCAGCAGCGGGTACAGCGACGACTCGTTCCCGGCCGGGAGGTGCTGGTCGAGCACGGCGAGCAACTCGGCCCGGGCCTCCGCCGGGCGGCCGGCGCGGGCCGCGGTCACCAGCGCCAGCCGGGATATCGGCACGCTGTGCTGGAACTGGCAGTTGTGCCGGGAGGCCCGCGCCTGGGCCAGCATCCCGACCGCGGTGGGCAGGTCGTCGCGCAGCAGGGCGACGTCGCCGCGCAACCGGTCCAGGAACTCGGCGTGGCTCCCCGGCGGGTCGTGCCGCTCGGACGCGGCCAGCGCCGCGGCCGCCTCCTCGATCCGGCCGAGGTCGAGCAGCGCCTCGGCGAGGTTGCCGGTCAGGATGGTCCCGCTGTTGCGCAGCAGCCCGTTGCCGCCGGCCGCCTCCAGGCCCTCCCGGGCCAGCGCCACCGCCTCCTCCGCCCGGCCCAGCGACTGCAGCAGGCTGGCCAGGTTGTTGATCCCGCGCAGCAGGACGTCGGGGACGCCGAGCCCGCGGGTGGCGGCGATCGCCGCGGACAGCTCGGCGATGCCCCGGTCGGGGTCGTGGTCGAGGTCGTTGCGCAGCATGCCGAGGGTCATCCGGGCGTGCTGCTCCACCGAGTGCGCGCCGACCTGCCGGGCGATCGCGACGGCCCGCTCGGCCAGCGCGGCGTCCTCCTCGGTGGGGTCGTGGAGCACCGCGATGCCGGCGCTGAGCGCGAACACCTCGGCCTGCACCGCCGAGGGCGGCAGGTGCTCGACCAGGCGCCGGGCGTGGGCCGCCTCGTCGTGGTTGCCCGCCCGGTTGAGGTGGCCGAGCATCCGGGCCCGGTTCATCCGGAACCAGGCCGCCCGGGCAGGGTCGCGGCTCTCGTCGACCAGCTTCAGCGCCCGCTTGGCCAGGCTCAGTCCGCGCTCGCGGTCGCCGCTGCGCCGGGCCGCGACCACCGCCTCGGCCAGCACGTCGACCAGTTGCAGGCGCTCGCAGTCCTGGTCGTGCGGCTCCACGTCGCAGGAGCAGGGCGGGTAGCTCTCGGCCCAGTCGTACGGCCGCAGGGTGTGCGTGAGCAGGTCCTCGGAGACGTCGTCCCAGAGTTCGAGGGCGCGTTCCAGCATCCGCAGCTGCTCGGCGAAGGCGTTGCGCCGGCGGGCGGCCCGGGCGGCGTCCAGCGCGCTCGGCAGGGCCCGGGCCGGATCGTGCGCGTGGTACCAGTAGTTGGCCAGCCGGGCCGGGCGGACGTCGCTGCCGACCAGGTGCGGCTGTTGCTCCAGCGCGGTGGCGAAGCGGCGGTTGATCCGGTGCCGTTCGCCGGGCAGCAGGTCGTCCGAGACCGCCTCGCGGACCAGCGCGTGCCGGAACCGGTAGCCGTCGCCGTCGGTGTCCGGCCGCAGGATGTTGGCGCCGACGGCCGTCCGCAGCGACTCGATCAGCTCCTCCTCGTCGTCCAGCACCGCGGCCAGCAGCGCGTGTTCGACGTAGGAGCCGCCCTCGGCGGCGATCCGCAGCACCCGCTGGGTCTCCTCGTCCAGCGCCTCGACCCGGACCAGCAGGATGTCCCGCAGCGAGTCGGTGAGGCCGGCCGAGCAGCCGTCCTGGAAGGCGGTGGCGAGCTCCTCGACGAAGAACGGGTTGCCCTCGGAGCGGCGGTGGATCCGGTCCACCAGCTGCCGGTCGGGGTCGGCGGTGCCGAGGATGCCGGCCAGCTGCGCGGCGACCTCGCCCGGGCCGAACCGCTCCAGCTCCATCCGCTGGACGGTGCGCAGGCGCTCCAGCTCGGCCAGGAAGGGCCGCAGCGGGTGGCGGCGGTGCAGGTCGTCGGTGCGGTAGGTGGCGACCAGCAGGACGCGGGCCCGGTGCAGGGTGCGGACCAGGTAGGCGAAGAGCTCCCGGGTGGAGCGGTCGGACCAGTGCAGGTCCTCCACGGCGAGGACGAGGGTACGGTCCGCGCCGAGCCGTTCGAACAGCCTCGCGGTGTGCTCGAACAGCCGGGCCCGGCCGTACTCGTCGTTGGGTTCGCCGTCGGCCTCGCCGAAGTCGGGCAGCAGCCGGGCGAGATGGCCCTCCATGCCGGCGGCCGCCACCTCCAGCTCGGAGCCGAGGCCGCGGTGCAGCCGGCGCAGCGCGGTGACCAGCGGCGCGTACGGCAGGCCCTCGGCACCGACCTCCAGACAGCCGCCGATGGTGGTGGCCACTCCTCCGCCGGAGCCGGCCCGGGCGAGGAACTCCTCCAGCAGCCTGGTCTTGCCGACGCCGGCCTCGCCGCCGATCAGGACGGTCTGCGGGCTGCCGGAGCCGGCCCGCCGCAGCGCGTCGGTCAGTTCGGTGATCTCGCTGCCGCGGCCGACGAAGACGGGACTCACCGATGTCTGCTGCATGGAGGCGAGCATGCCATAAGCCGACTGGCCCGGCCGAGGGGTTATCCCGGTTCCCGGACGCCCGGAAGGGGAGGCGCTCAGGTGCGGCACCTCCCCTTCCGTCTTCCCTTCGGCACCCGGGCGGTGCCGGTCCGTCAGCATTCGGCCAGGCGCGCGGGGCGCTGCTCGGCGCGGCCGGCCGGACGGAGGCGCCAGGTGCGGCGGCCGCCCTTGGCCTCGCGGACCAGGCGCTGGTGGTCGGCGCGGGCCTGGAGTTCGCGCACCTGCTGCTGGATGAGCTCGTACTCGATCACTTCGGTTCCCCTTGTGGGTCTCACTGCGTTTCGCTGTCGAGTAAGAGCTTCCTCCCCCAGGTGGGGCCGCCACATCGGACGCCTGACCGATCTTCCGGCCCGCGAATGCCTTAGATGCGGCCCCGGAAGACGGCAAAGGCCCGGTCTCACTCCGATTCGGAGGTGAAACCGGGCCTTAGACCCTACTTAGAGAGCCTTAGATGCCTTAGACGCCTTAGGAAGCTCAAGCGGAGACGCCGAGCTTCTCCAAGCTGTGCCTACTGCCCCTCCACGCCGAGGCGCTCCAGGATCAGGTCCTTCACGCGGGCCGCGTCGGCCTGGCCTCGGGTGGCCTTCATGACCGCGCCGACCAGCGCGCCCACCGCGGCGACCTTGCCGTCACGGATCTTGGCGGCGATCGCCTCGTTGCCGGCGATGGCCTGGTCGACGGCGGCGCCGAGCGCGGAGTCGTCCGAGACGACGGCCAGGCCGCGCTTCTCGACGACCTCGTCCGGCTCGCCCTCGCCGGCCAGCACGGCCTCGATGACCTGACGGGCCAGCTTGTCGTTCAGCTTGCCCTCGGCGACCAGCGCGGTGACCCGGGCGACCTGCGCCGGGGTGATCGGCTGCTCGCTCAGCTCGGTGCCGGTCTCGTTGGCCCGGCGGGCCAGCTCGCCCATCCACCACTTGCGGGCCTGGTCGGCCGGGGCGCCGGCGGCGATGGTCTCCAGGATCGGCTCGACCGCGCCGGCGTTCAGCACCGACTGCATGTCCTTGTCGGACAGGCCCCACTCGGCCTGCAGCCGGGCCCGGCGGACCCGCGGCAGCTCGGGCAGCCCGGCCCGCAGCTCCTCGACCCACTCGCGCGCCGGCGCGATCGGGACGAGGTCCGGCTCGGGGAAGTAGCGGTAGTCCTCGGCGTTGTCCTTGATCCGGCCCGAGGTGGTGGTGCCGTCGTCCTCGTGGAAGTGCCGGGTCTCCTGGACGATCGTGCCGCCGTCGATCAGCACGGTGGCGTGCCGCTGGATCTCGAACCGGGCGGCCCGCTCGACGCTGCGCAGCGAGTTGACGTTCTTGGTCTCCGAGCGGGTGCCGAAGGTCTCGGTGCCGTTCGGGCGCAGCGACAGGTTGACGTCGCAGCGCATCTGGCCCTTGTCCATCCGGGCCTCGGAGACGCCCAGCGCCTTGATCAGCTCGCGCAGCTCGGCGACGTACGCCCGGGCGACCTCGGGGGCGCGCTCGCCGGCGCCGACGATCGGCTTGGTGACGATCTCGATCAGCGGGATGCCGGCCCGGTTGTAGTCGAGCAGCGAGTGGGTGGCGCCGTGGATGCGGCCGGTCGCGCCACCGACGTGGCTGGACTTGCCGGTGTCCTCCTCCATGTGGGCGCGCTCGATCTCCACGCGGAAGGTCGAGCCGTCCTCCAGCTGCACGTCGAGGTAGCCGTTGAAGGCGATCGGCTCGTCGTACTGCGAGGTCTGGAAGTTCTTGGGCATGTCCGGGTAGAAGTAGTTCTTCCGGGCGAACCGGCACCACTCGGCGATCTCGCAGTTCAGCGCCAGGCCGATCTTGACGGCCGACTCCACGCCGACCGCGTTGACCACCGGCAGCGAGCCCGGCAGGCCCAGACAGGTCGGGCAGACCTGGCTGTTCGGCTCGGCACCCAGCTCGGTCGAGCAACCGCAGAACATCTTGGTCTTGGTACCCAGCTCGACGTGGACCTCAAGGCCCATCACCGGGTCGTACGACGCGAGAGCGTCCTCGTAGGAGACCAGGTTCATGACGCTCACAGCGTCCCTTCGCTAAAAGTCTGTGGAGGTACGGGCCCGGCCGCGCACCACGGGTGCGGGCCGGGCCGGGGGCTTGCTCAGCCCAGCAGCACGTCGTCGTCGCCGAGGCGGCGCAGCTCGCGCACCAGCAGGGCGGTGCCGGTGACCAGGGCCGCGGCGCCGACCAGGGCGTTGATCAGCTTGAGGGTGTCGCTCTCCTCGCGGGCCTTCCGGACGTCCTTGACCACGGAGATCGCGCCGAAGGCGCTGGTGCCGATGGACAGCCAGAGGCCGGGCTTGGTGTGCTTGAAACCCTTGGCCTTCTCGATCTTGCTCACAGTGCCGGTGCCTCCTCCAGCAGGGTGTGCCCCCACTTGTCGTTGAGTGCGGCCTCGACGGCGCCGCCCACGCGGTACAGGCGGTCGTCCGCCATCGCGGGTGCGATGATCTGCAGGCCGACCGGGAGATTGTCCTCCGGGGCCAGTCCGCAGGGCAGCGACATGGCCGCGTTGCCCGCGAGGTTCGACGGAATCGTGCAGAGGTCGGCCAGGTACATCGCCATCGGGTCGTCGGCGCGCTCGCCGATCGGGAAGGCCGTGGTCGGGGTGGTCGGGGAGACCAGCACGTCCACACCGGCGAAGGCGGCGTCGAAGTCCCGCGAGATGAGCGTGCGGACCTTCTGGGCCGAGCCGTAGTAGGCGTCGTAGTAGCCCGAGGAGAGGGCGTAGGTGCCGAGGATGATGCGGCGCTTCACCTCGGGGCCGAAGCCGGCCTCGCGGGTGAGTGCGGTGACGTCCTCGGCCGAGCGGGTGCCGTCGTCGCCGACCCGCAGGCCGTAGCGCATCGCGTCGAAGCGGGCCAGGTTGGAGGAGGCCTCGCTCGGGGCGATCAGGTAGTACGCCGGCAGCGCCAGGGTGAACGACGGGCAGGAGACCTCGACGACCTCGGCGCCCAGCTCGCGCAGCAGCTCCACGGACTCGTTGAACCGCTGCATCACGCCGGCCTGGTAGCCCTCACCGGCGAACTCCTTGACCACGCCGATCCGCATGCCGCGGATGTCGCGCATCTTCGCCGCCTCGACCACGGCCGGGACGGGCGCGTCGATCGAGGTGGAGTCCAGCGGGTCGTGGCCGGCGATGGCCTCGTGCAGCAGCGCCGCGTCCAGCACGGTGCGGGCGCAGGGGCCGCCCTGGTCGAGGCTGCTGGAGAAGGCCACCAGGCCGAAGCGGGAGACCGACCCGTAGGTGGGCTTCACGCCGACCGTGCCGGTGACGGCGCCGGGCTGGCGGATCGAGCCGCCGGTGTCGGTGCCGATCGCCAGCGGCGCCTCGAAGGCGGCCAGCGCGGCGGCCGAACCGCCGCCGGAGCCGCCGGGGATGCGGGAGAGGTCCCACGGGTTGCCCGTGGTGCCGTAGGCGGAGTTCTCGGTGGAGGAGCCCATCGCGAACTCGTCCATGTTGGTCTTGCCGAGGATGACCACGCCGGCGTCCTTGAGACGCGTGGTCAGGGTGGCGTCGTACGGCGGGATCCAGCCTTCGAGGATCTTGGAGCCGCAGGTGGTCGGGACGCCCTTGGTGGTGAAGACGTCCTTCAGCGCGAGCGGGACACCGGCCAGCGGGCCCAGCTCCTCGCCCTTGGCGCGCTTCTCGTCGACGGCCTTGGCGGCGTTCAGCGCGCCCTCGGTGTCGACGTGCAGGAAGGCGTTGACCTTCTTGTCGACGGCCTCGATGCGGTCCAGGTGCGCCTGGGCGACCTCGACGGCGGAGACCTCGCCCTTGGCGATGGCGGCGGCCGTCTCGGCGGCGGTGTAGCGGATCAGCTCGGTCATCTCGGTCAGTCCTCCCCGAGGATCTGCGGCACACGGAAACGCTGCTCCTCGGCGGCGGGGGCGCCGGCCAGCGCCTGCTCCGGGGTGAGCGACGGCCGCACCTCGTCCGCGCGCATGACGTTGGTCAGCGGGAGCGGGTGGGAGGTCGGCGGGACGTCCTGTCCGGCGACCTCGGAAACGCGGGCGACCGCGCCGATGATCACGTCGAGCTGCGCGGCGAAGTGGTCCAGCTCTTCGGCCTTCAGCTCAAGACGCGACAGCCGGGCGAGGTGGGCGACCTCCTCGCGCGTGATGCCAGGCATGCAGCGATCCTCAGGGTGAGTTCTGGTGAGGCCCGGCGGAGCGGTGAGGCGGTGCCGGGCCCGGGCAGGAGCAGCCGGCTCGGCGCTCCCGTCCTCTTGGTCTGTGGCCCCCATCCTATGGGGCCCGGCCCGGCCACCGGCCAACGAGTAACGCGGGGGTGCGGTCACCGCGCCCGCGGCGGGGGTGCGGCGCGGGCGCGGCACGGGTGTGCCGCGGGTGTGCCGCAGGTGTGCCGCGGGTGCGGCACGGGCGCGCCGCGCGTGCTCCGCGGTGCTACTGCGGCCTGGTGGGCGCCCAGTTCGGGGCGCCGCCCGGGGCCTGGATCTCCATCTGCGCGGCCTGCGCGGCCTGCACCACCGGCGGCAGGACCGGCGGCAGGACCGGCGGGGCGACCGGGATCACCGGCGGCAGTACCGGCTGGATCAGCGGCTGGGCCGCCTGCGGGACCAGGGGTTGGGTGGCCGGCGGCAGCACCGGCTGGACCAGGGGCTGGACCGCCGGCTGGATCACCGGCTGGATCACCGGCTTGACCGCCGAGGGCAGCACGGGCTGGGCCAGCGGCTGGGCGGCCTGCGGCCGCTTGGCGGCCGCGGTGAGCCGCTCCACCGGCGGGGCGCCGGTGCGGTGCACCCGCAGCCAGGCGGTGGCCTGCTCGGCCGGCAGCGCCGCCGACACCAGCCAGCCCTGGACGGCGTCCACGCCCATGCAGTGCAGCCGCTCCCAGGTCTCGTCGTCCTCGACGCCCTCGGCGACCACGGTCAGGCCGAGCGAGTGCGCCAGCTCCACCGAGCAGCGGACCACCGCCGCGTCGTGGTCGTCGGCGACCATCCGGGAGACGAAGGAGCGGTCGATCTTCAGCTCGCCGACCGGCAGGCTGCGCAGCCGCACCAGCGAGGAGTGACCGGTGCCGAAGTCGTCCAGGGACATCCCGACGCCGTAGCCGCGCAACTCGGCCAGGGTGTCGGCGGCGCGCCGGGAGTCGTCCAGCAGCAGCCGCTCGGTGATCTCCAGCTGGAGCGCGTGGGCCGGCACCTGGTGGCGGACGAGGTGGCCGGCCACCCGCTGGGCGAAGCCCGGGTTGAGCACGTCGCGCGGCGAGACGTTCACCGCGACCTGCACCTGGAGGCCCTGCTCGCGCCAGTAGGCGAGCTGGCCGACGGCCGCCTCCAGGACGTAGTCGGTCAGCCGGGGCATCAGGCCGCTGGACTCGGCCAGGCCGACGAACTCGTCCGGCGAGACCTTGCCCTGGCCGGGCCGCTCCCAGCGCAGCAGCGCCTCCAGCCCGACCACCCGGCCGTCGAAGGCCACCTTCGGCTGGTAGTGCAGCTGCACCTCACCGGTCTCCAGGGCCCTCCGCAGGTCGCCGAGGAGGCCGATCCGGTACGGCGTGTCGGCGTCCTGGGCCTCGTCGTACTGCTCCACCGAGGTCCGGCCGCGCTGGGCGTGGCCCATCGCGACGTCGGCCCGGCGCAGCAGCGACTCGGCGTCCTGGGCGTGCTGCGGGTAGACGCAGACGCCCGCGCTGGCCTCCAGGACGAGCAGCAGCCCGTCGAGGCGGATCGGCGCGGCCAGTTCGGTGATCAGCGCCTTGGCGACCTTCTCCAGGGTGTCCGGGCTGCCGACGCCGGGCAGCAGGACGGCGAACTCGTCGCCGCCCATCCGGGCCACCAGCGGGCGGCCGCGCCGGTAGTGCCGGGGCAGCCCGGCGAAGACGTCGTCGATCGACTCCCGGGTGGGGCTGCCCGCCGGGCCGCCGGAGCGCAGCGCCCGGTGCAGCCGGCGGGCGATGTGCACCAGCAGCCGGTCGCCGGCGGTATGGCCGAGCGTGTCGTTGAGTGACCGGAAACGGTCGAGGTCGAGCAGTATCAGGCCGACGTTGTACTCGGGGTCGTGTTCGGCGATCGCCTCCTGCGCGGCCAGCAATAACGCCTGACGGTTGGGCAGGTCCGTCAGCGGATCGGTGAGCTGGTCCCGGGCGCGGTCGCGGGCGATCCGCCAGGCCGCGACCAGCACGGCCAGCGGCACCGCGAACAGCGGCAGCAGCTCGGGCTCGTACCGGTAGACCAGGACGGCCAGCGGAATGAGCGGCGCGGCGCCGGCCAGCAGCACGCCGAGCAGCAGGACCGCACCCGCCACCCCCTGCGGCGGGCGTGTGGGCGCGCCGCCGGTCGTACGATCCATAAGCCCTGTCCTCCGTCGGGCCCGCCCCGTCAGGCCGCCTTACGGTGAGGCACCGTGCTGGTGCCGGCAGCTGCCGGGCATGAGCGACCCCGCGGAGACCGGCTCAGCCGGTGCCCCCACCCCTGCTGACACTCTGTTGCGCTCCAGGGTATTCCGGGCTCCACCCGGCGGGCAGACTTTCGGACAACCGGGAACGCGCCACCGCGTTCGGGTGTCGCACGGTGACACAATGCCCGCTTTCACTGTGCGGCACCCGGTGACGTTGCATCAGGACGATAACAAGACGGATTCGGCGCTTCCGCGCGCGGGTCAGTCCTCGGCGGGCGCCTCCCCGGCGGCCTCCTGGTCCTCGATGCCGAGGTGGCGCCGGGCGGCGTCCGGCCCCTGCTCCAGCAGGACGGCGAAGCCCGCGTCGTCCAGGATCGGCAGCCCGAGCTGGACGGCCTTGTCGTACTTGGACCCGGGGTTGTCACCCGCCACCACGAAGTGGGTCTTCTTCGACACCGAACCGGTCACCTTGGCGCCGCGCGAGGTCAGCGCCTCCTTGGCGCCGTCCCGGGTGTGCCCGGCCAGGGTGCCGGTGACCACGACGGTCAGGCCCTCCAGCGGGCGCTCGGCCTCCTCCTCGTCGGCGGACTCCTCGGTGAAGCGGACGCCGGCCGCGCGCCACTTCTCCAGGATCTCCCGGTGCCACTCCTCCTGGTACCACTCGACCACGGACCTGGCGATGATCGGCCCGACGCCCTCGACGGCGGCCAGTTCCTCCTCGGTGGCCGAGAAGACCCGGTCCAGGTCGCGGAACTCCCGCGCCAGCTCCTGGGCCGCGACCGGGCCGACGTGCCGGATCGAGAGGCCGTTGAGGAAGCGCCAGAGCGGCCGGTCCTTCACCTTCTCCAGGTTCTCCAGCAGAACGACGGCCGTCTTCTTGGGCTCGCCCTTCTGGTTGGCGAAGAACGTGGCCTTCTTCTCCTTGCCGGTCCGGTCGTCCAGCTTGGGCATGCCGGTCTTCTGGTCGCGGACCAGCACCTCGATCGGGAGCAGCTGCTCCATCGTCAGCCCGAAGATGTCGCCCTCGTCCTTCACCGGCGCCTCGGCCGGCTCCAGCGGCTGGGTCAGCGCGGTGGCCGCGACGTAGCCCAGGCCGTCGATGTCCAGCGAGGACCGGCCGCCCAGGAAGGCGATCCGTTCGCGGATCTGCGCCGGACAGAACTGCGCGTTGGGGCAGCGCAGATCGATGTCGCCCTCGGCCATCGGGCGCAGCTCGGCCCCGCACTCGTGGCAGTGCGAGGGCATCACGAACTCCTGCTCGGTGCCGTCCCTGAGGTCCTCCACCGGGCCGAGGATCTCCGGGATGACGTCACCGGCCTTGCGCAGCACGACGGTGTCGCCGAGCAGCACGCCCTTGGCCTTGACGACCTGCTGGTTGTGCAGCGTCGCGTACTGGACCATCGAGCCGGCCACCTTCACCGGCTCGGCCAGCACCGCGTACGGGGTGGCCCGGCCGGTGCGGCCGATGCCCACCTTGATCGCGGCCAGCTTGCCGGTGACCTCCTCCGGCGGGTACTTCCAGGCGATCGCCCAGCGCGGGGACTTGGAGGTCGAGCCGAGCCGGCCCTGGAGGGCGATCTCGTCCACCTTGACCACCACGCCGTCGATCTCGTGCTCGACCGAGTGCCGCTGCTCGCCGAAGTGCTTGATGAACGCCCGCACCTCGTCGAGCGTCCCGACCACCTTGTTGTGCCCGGCCGTCGGCAGGCCCCACTGGCGCAGCAGGTCGTAGGCGTGCGACTGGCAGTCGATGTCGAAGCCGACCCGGGCGCCGATGCCGTGCACCACCATGTGCAGCGGACGCGACGCGGTGACCAGCGGGTCCTTCTGCCGCAGCGAACCGGCGGCGGCGTTGCGGGGATTGGCGAACAGGGTGATCAGCTTCTGCGGCCGCTTGCCCTCCCTGGCCCGCTGCTCGTTCTCCGCCCTGCGCCGCTCGTTCTCGGCCGCCAGCGAGGCGTTCAGCTCCTCGAAGGCCTCGACCGGCAGGTAGACCTCGCCGCGGATCTCCACCAGCTCGGGGATGTCGTCGCCCTTGAGCTGGTGCGGGATCTCCTTGATGGTGCGGACGTTGGTGGTGATGTCCTCGCCGACCCGGCCGTCGCCGCGGGTCGCCGCCAGCACCAGCCGGCCCTTCTCGTAGGTGAGGTTGACCGCCAGGCCGTCCACCTTGAGCTCGCACAGGTAGTGGTACTCGATGCCGTCCAGCTCGCGGGCCACGCGCTCGGCCCAGGCGGCCAGCTCGTCGTCGTCCATCGCGTTGTCGAGGCTGAGCAGCCGCTCGCGGTGCTCGACCTTCGCGAAACCCTCGACGGCCGCGCCGCCGACCTTCTGCGAGGGCGAGTCCGGGGTGACCAGCGCCGGGTGCTCGGCCTCCAGCGCCTCCAACTGCCGCATGAGGGCGTCGAACTCGGCGTCGGTGATGACCGGCGCGTCCTTCTCGTAGTAGCGGGCGCGGTGGTCCTCGATCTCGGCCGCCAGCTCGGCGTGCCGCCTGCGGACCTCCGCCGGGACGTCCTCCCAACCCTCGACAGCCACCACCGCAAGCCCTCCGTTAGTTCCTACTCCGGGTTGTCCACCAGGCTCTGCGCCGCGCGCGCGCCGAGCGACAGCGCCTTGCGCGCGTACGCCGGGGAGGCCCCGGCCAGCCCGCAGGTCGGCGTCACCAGCACCCGGCGGCCCAGCAGCTCCGGGGCGAACCCGAGCCTGCGCCACAACGTCCTGACCCCCTGGACACTACCGGCCGGGTCCGACACCGCCTGGTCAGTGGAGGGGACGACACCGGCGAGGATCATCGTGCCCGCCTCGACCGCCTCGCCGAGGTCGTCGTCCGAGCGCTCGGTCAGCAGCGAGAAGTCGAGCGAGACGCCGGCCACCCCGGCGCGGCGCAGCAGCGGGAGCGGCACGTCCGGCGCGCAGCAGTGCACCACCACGGGGGCGTCCAGGCCGCGGATCAGCTCGCGCAGGTTCTCCTCGGCGATCTGCCGGTCGACCGCGCGCAGCCGCTGGAAGCCGCTGGCGGTCCTGACCGCGCCGGCCAGCACGGCGGGCAGCGAGGGCTCGTCGAGCTGGAGGACGACCTCGGCGCCGGGGATCCGCCGGCGGACGTCGGCGAGGTGGCGGCGCAGGCCCTCGGTGAGCGAACCGGCGATGTCGCGGCAGGCGCCGGGATCGGCGAGCGCCTTCTCGCCGTGCTTGAGCTCGATCGAGGCGGCCAGCGTCCACGGACCGACGGCCTGGACCTTCAGCGCTCCCCGGTACCCCTGGGTGAACTCCTCCAGCGCGTCGAGGTCCTCGCCGAGCCAGGAGTGGGCGCGCCGGGTGTCCCGGCCGGGGCGGTCGGTGAACCGCCAGCCGCTGGGCTCGGTCTGGGCGAACAGCTCGACCAGCAGACCGGCGCCGCGGCCGATCATGTCGGCGCCCGGCCCGCGGGCGGGCAGCTCGGGGAGGAACGGCAGGTGCTCCAGGGCCCCGGTGGAGGTCTTGGCGGCCTCGCGGGCGTCGGTGCCGGGCAGCGAGCCGACGCCGGTGGCGGCGCCGCGCAGGTCGGGGAAGGGGTGTCCGTTGCTCACCCGTCCGAGCCTAGTGGGCGCCGCGGGGGGGGGTGGGGGGGGGCCCGCCCCCCGCCCGCGCCCCCACGGCCCCGGGGGGGCCGGGGGTAAGGGTGGAACACGCCCCCCCCCC